>NZ_DIAO01000022.1:0-28426 GCF_002416465.1 Leclercia sp. UBA5076 | reverse complement strand
CCTGCCCGCTGCAATCACTCCCGTTCTGGCTAACTCCTACGGTGGTTCTGCTCGTGCATTCGACCAGATCGATAACGCACCAGAAGAAAAAGCTCGTGGTATCACCATCAACTCTTCTCACGTTGAATATGCCGCCCCGAGTCGCCAATACCCACGCGTAGACTGCCCAGGCCACGCCGACTATGTTAAAAACATGATCACCGGTGCTGCGCAGATGGACGGCGCGATCCTGGTTGTTGCTGCGACTGACGGCCCAATGCCTCAGACCCGTGAGCACATCCTGCTGGGTCGTCAGGTAGGCGTTCCTTTCATCATCGTGTTCCTGAACAAATGCGACATGGTTGATGACGAAGAGCTGCTGGAACTGGTAGAGATGGAAGTTCGTGAACTGCTGTCTCAGTACGATTTCCCAGGCGACGATACCCCAATCGTTCGTGGTTCCGCGCTGAAAGCGCTGGAAGGCGAAGCTGAGTGGGAAGAGAAAATCATCGAACTGGCTGGCTACCTGGATTCTTACATCCCAGAACCAGAGCGCGCTATCGACAAGCCATTCCTGCTGCCAATCGAAGACGTATTCTCCATCTCCGGTCGTGGTACCGTTGTTACCGGTCGTGTAGAGCGCGGTATCATCAAAGTGGGTGAAGAAGTTGAAATCGTTGGTATCAAAGATACTGCGAAATCTACCTGTACTGGCGTTGAAATGTTCCGCAAACTGCTGGACGAAGGCCGTGCTGGTGAGAACGTTGGTGTTCTGCTGCGTGGTATCAAGCGTGAAGAAATCGAACGTGGTCAGGTTCTGGCGAAGCCAGGCTCAATCAAGCCACACACCAAGTTCGAATCTGAAGTGTACATCCTGTCCAAAGACGAAGGCGGCCGTCATACTCCGTTCTTCAAAGGCTACCGTCCACAGTTCTACTTCCGTACTACTGACGTGACCGGTACCATCGAACTGCCAGAAGGCGTTGAGATGGTAATGCCAGGCGACAACATCAAAATGGTTGTTACCCTGATCCACCCAATCGCAATGGACGATGGTCTGCGTTTCGCAATCCGCGAAGGCGGCCGTACCGTTGGCGCGGGCGTGGTTGCTAAAGTTCTCGGCTAATTGCTGATAACATTTGACGCAATGCGCATGAAAAGGGCATCATTTGATGCCCTTTTTGCACGCTTTCACATCAGAACCTGGCTCATCAGTGATTATTTTTGTCATAATCATTGCTGAGACAGGCTCTGCAGAGAGCGTATAATCCGAAAAGCGAATTAGCATTTCGATTTGGTTTGCCTCGCGCTCGCGGGGTGAAAATGTTTGTAGAATACTTCTGACAGGTTGGTTTATGAGTGCGAATACCGAAGCTCAAGGGAGCGGGCGCGGCCTGGAAGCGATGAAATGGGTAGTAGTAGCCGTATTGTTGATCGTAGCAATCGTGGGCAACTACCTTTATCGTGACATGATGCTGCCGCTACGCGCGCTGGCAGTGGTAATTCTGATTGCTGCAGCGGGTGGTGTCGCGCTGTTGACGACCAAAGGTAAAGCGACCGTCGCTTTTGCCCGCGAAGCGAGAACGGAAGTCCGTAAGGTCATTTGGCCGACTCGCCAGGAAACATTGCACACCACGCTGATTGTAGCTGCGGTTACCGCTGTAATGTCACTGATCCTGTGGGGACTGGATGGTATTCTGGTTCGCCTGGTATCCTTTATCACTGGCCTGAGGTTCTGAGATGTCTGAAGCCCCTAAAAAGCGCTGGTACGTCGTTCAGGCGTTTTCCGGTTTTGAAGGCCGCGTAGCAACGTCGCTGCGTGAGCATATCAAATTACACAACATGGAAGAGTTGTTTGGTGAAGTTATGGTTCCGACCGAAGAAGTGGTCGAGATCCGTGGCGGCCAGCGTCGCAAAAGCGAGCGCAAATTCTTCCCGGGTTACGTGCTTGTTCAGATGGTGATGAACGACGCAAGCTGGCACTTAGTGCGCAGCGTACCGCGCGTAATGGGCTTTATCGGCGGCACGTCTGACCGTCCGGCGCCAATCAGCGATAAAGAAGTTGATGCGATTATGAACCGCCTGCAGCAGGTGGGTGATAAGCCGCGTCCGAAAACGCTGTTTGAACCGGGTGAAATGGTACGTGTTAATGACGGTCCGTTTGCTGACTTTAACGGTGTGGTTGAAGAAGTGGACTACGAGAAGTCCCGCCTGAAAGTTTCTGTTTCTATCTTCGGTCGTGCGACCCCGGTAGAGCTGGACTTCGCCCAGGTAGAAAAAGCCTAAGCAGCGATCAAAAAAGCGACGATTTAAACGTTGCACAGGGCGCGAGATTGGAATACAATTTCGCGCCTTTTGTTTTTATGGATGCAATCCGTAAAACGAATTTTATCACGGGGAGCCTCCTTGAGGCGCTATAACCCAATCAGAGGATTTTAGAATGGCTAAGAAAGTACAAGCCTACGTCAAGCTGCAGGTTGCAGCTGGTATGGCGAACCCAAGTCCACCAGTTGGTCCAGCTCTGGGTCAGCAGGGTGTGAACATCATGGAATTCTGTAAAGCGTTCAACGCAAAAACCGAATCCCTGGAAAAAGGTCTGCCAATCCCAGTCGTAATCACTGTTTACGCTGACCGTTCTTTCACTTTCGTTACCAAGACCCCGCCGGCAGCAGTTCTGCTGAAAAAAGCGGCTGGTATCAAGTCTGGTTCCGGCAAGCCGAACAAAGACAAAGTAGGTAAAATTTCCCGCGCTCAGCTGCAGGAAATCGCGCAGACCAAAGCTGCCGACATGACTGGTTCCGACATTGAAGCGATGACTCGCTCCATCGAAGGTACTGCACGTTCCATGGGCCTGGTAGTGGAGGACTAAGAAATGGCTAAACTGACCAAGCGCATGTCCGTGATCCGTGACAAAGTTGATGCGACCAAACAGTACGAAATCAACGAAGCTATCGCTCTGCTGAAAGAACTGGCTACCGCTAAGTTCGTTGAAAGCGTTGACGTTGCTGTAAACCTCGGTATCGACGCTCGTAAATCTGATCAGAACGTACGTGGTGCAACTGTACTGCCACACGGTACTGGCCGTTCCGTTCGCGTAGCCGTATTTGCCCAGGGCGCAAACGCTGAAGCTGCTAAAGCTGCAGGCGCTGAGCTGGTAGGTATGGAAGATCTGGCTGACCAGATCAAGAAAGGCGAAATGAACTTTGACGTTGTTATCGCATCTCCAGATGCAATGCGCGTTGTTGGCCAGCTGGGCCAGGTTCTGGGTCCACGCGGCCTGATGCCAAATCCGAAAGTGGGTACTGTAACTCCTAACGTTGCTGAAGCGGTTAAGAACGCTAAAGCAGGTCAGGTTCGTTATCGTAACGACAAAAACGGCATCATCCACACCACCATCGGTAAAGTGGACTTCGACGCTGACAAACTGAAAGAAAACCTGGAAGCTCTGCTGGTTGCGCTGAAAAAAGCAAAACCAACTCAGGCGAAAGGCGTGTACATCAAGAAAGTTAGCATCTCCACCACCATGGGTGCAGGTGTTGCAGTTGACCAGGCTGGCCTGAGCGCTGCTGCAAACTAATACCTTTACGTGGGCGGCGAATTTGTCTACAATCTTCGCCCACGTTTGCTAACTCAGGTTAGCGGGTAACCGAATTGTTCGTTGGAGCCTGGCCTATCCAGGCCTCCGTCGAAGACCGCAGGTGTCTCGCAAGAGGCTTAATCCCCTGCGTAGACGGTGACAGAACGCTAAGATTATTTTTTGATACTCTGGCTTGTTTCTGCTCACCGTATTTAGACGCTCTTCCCGTTGGGAAGAGTGAAGTGAGTTCCAGGGCATGAGCCCTGGCAAACATCCAGGAGCAAAGCTAATGGCTTTAAATCTTCAAGACAAACAAGCGATTGTTGCTGAAGTCAGCGAAGTAGCCAAAGGCGCGCTGTCTGCAGTAGTTGCGGATTCCCGTGGCGTTACTGTAGATAAAATGACTGAACTGCGTAAAGCAGGTCGTGAAGCTGGCGTTTACATGCGTGTTGTTCGTAACACCCTGCTGCGCCGCGTAGTTGAAGGTACTCCTTTCGAGTGCCTGAAAGACACGTTTGTTGGTCCAACCTTGATTGCATACTCTATGGAACACCCGGGCGCTGCTGCTCGTCTGTTCAAAGAGTTCGCGAAAGCGAATGCAAAATTCGAGGTTAAAGCTGCAGCCTTTGAAGGTGAGTTGATCCCGGCATCGCAAATCGATCGCCTGGCAACCCTGCCGACCTACGAAGAAGCAATTGCACGCCTGATGGCAACCATGAAAGAAGCTTCGGCTGGCAAACTGGTTCGCACTCTGGCTGCTGTTCGCGATGCGAAAGAAGCTGCTTAATTGCAGTCCTCTTTATCAAGTATTCGCTTACGTATAAACTTATTCTGATTTTCAGGAACAATTTAAATGTCTATCACTAAAGATCAAATCATTGAAGCAGTATCCGCTATGTCCGTAATGGACGTTGTAGAACTGATCTCTGCAATGGAAGAAAAATTCGGTGTTTCCGCTGCTGCTGCTGTAGCTGTAGCTGCTGGCCCGGTTGAAGCTGCTGAAGAAAAAACTGAATTCGACGTAGTTCTGAAAGCTGCTGGCGCGAACAAAGTTGCTGTAATCAAAGCAGTACGTGCTGCAACTGGCCTGGGTCTGAAAGAAGCTAAAGACCTGGTAGAATCTGCTCCAGCTGCGCTGAAAGAAGGCGTGAGCAAAGACGACGCAGAAGCACTGAAAAAATCTCTGGAAGAAGCTGGCGCTGAAGTTGAAGTTAAATAAGCCAACCCTTCCGGTTGCAGCCTGAGAAATTAGGCTGATGGCTGGTGACTTTTTGGTCACCAGCCTTTTTGCGCTGTAAGGCGCCAGTAGCGTTTCACACTGTTTGACTGCTGGTTGTCCTGACAATGCTTGTTTCTATCGACGACTTAATATACTGCGACAGGGTGCTCGCTCTGGGTAAATCGCAATGAAATGGTTTAAGCGTGATAGCAACAGGCATTGCGGAAAGTGTTCGATTTTCCGATCAACAAAATGGTGTTGCACAAACTGTCCGCCAATGGACAGATGGGTCGACTTGTCAGCGAGCTGAGGAACCCTATGGTTTACTCCTATACCGAGAAAAAACGTATTCGTAAGGATTTTGGTAAACGTCCACAAGTTCTGGACATTCCATATCTCCTTTCTATCCAGCTTGACTCGTTCCAGAAGTTTATCGAGCAAGATCCTGAAGGGCAGTACGGCCTGGAAGCAGCCTTCCGTTCCGTATTCCCGATTAAGAGCTACAGCGGTAACTCCGAGCTGCAATACGTCAGCTACCGCCTTGGCGAACCGGTATTTGACGTTCAGGAATGTCAAATCCGTGGCGTGACCTACTCGGCACCGCTGCGCGTTAAACTGCGTCTGGTGATCTACGAGCGCGAAGCGCCGGAAGGCACCGTTAAAGACATCAAAGAACAAGAAGTCTACATGGGCGAAATTCCGCTCATGACCGACAACGGTACTTTCGTTATCAACGGTACTGAGCGTGTTATCGTTTCCCAGCTGCACCGTAGCCCGGGCGTCTTCTTCGACAGCGATAAAGGTAAAACGCACTCTTCCGGTAAAGTACTGTATAACGCGCGTATCATTCCTTACCGTGGTTCCTGGCTGGACTTCGAGTTCGATCCGAAAGACAACCTGTTTGTCCGTATCGACCGTCGTCGTAAACTGCCTGCGACCATCATTCTGCGTGCGCTGAACTACACCACTGAGCAGATTCTTGATCTGTTCTTTGAGAAAGTTGTCTTTGAAATTCGCGACAACAAGCTGCAAATGGAACTGGTGCCAGAGCGTCTGCG
This sequence comes from Leclercia sp. UBA5076, assembly GCF_002416465.1. Taxonomy (NCBI): domain Bacteria; kingdom Pseudomonadati; phylum Pseudomonadota; class Gammaproteobacteria; order Enterobacterales; family Enterobacteriaceae; genus Leclercia; species Leclercia sp. UBA5076. The sequence continues at coordinate 22,593 of NZ_DIAO01000022.1, read as the reverse complement.
TGGTGATACCGCGTCGTTCGACATCGAAGCCAACGGCAAAGTGTATGTGGAAAAAGGCCGCCGTATTACTGCGCGCCACATCCGTCAGCTGGAAAAAGATGAAATCAAACACATCGAAGTTCCGGTTGAGTACATTGCTGGCAAAGTTGCAGCAAAAGACTACGTTGATGCATCTACTGGCGAGCTGATCTGCCCAGCGAACATGGAGCTGAGCCTGGATCTGCTGGCTAAGCTGAGCCAGTCTGGCCACAAGCGTATCGAAACGCTGTTCACCAACGATCTGGACCACGGTCCGTACATGTCCGAAACCGTACGTGTCGACCCAACCACCGATCGTCTGAGCGCGCTGGTAGAAATCTACCGCATGATGCGCCCTGGTGAGCCACCAACTCGCGAAGCGGCTGAAAGCCTGTTCGAGAACCTGTTCTTCTCCGAAGACCGCTACGATCTCTCCGCGGTTGGTCGTATGAAGTTCAACCGTTCTCTGCTGCGTGACACGATCGAAGGTTCCGGTATCCTGAGCAAAGAAGACATCATCGAAGTGATGAAGAAGCTCATCGATATCCGTAACGGTAAAGGCGAAGTGGACGATATCGACCACCTCGGCAACCGTCGTATCCGTTCCGTAGGCGAAATGGCGGAAAACCAGTTCCGCGTTGGCCTGGTACGTGTAGAGCGTGCGGTGAAAGAGCGTCTGTCTCTGGGCGATCTGGATACCCTGATGCCTCAGGATATGATCAACGCCAAGCCGATCTCCGCAGCAGTGAAAGAGTTCTTTGGTTCCAGCCAGCTGTCTCAGTTTATGGACCAGAACAACCCGCTGTCTGAGATCACGCACAAGCGTCGTATCTCTGCACTCGGCCCAGGCGGTCTGACCCGTGAGCGCGCAGGCTTCGAAGTTCGAGACGTACACCCGACCCACTACGGTCGCGTATGTCCAATCGAAACGCCTGAAGGTCCAAACATCGGTCTGATCAACTCCCTGTCCGTGTACGCACAGACGAACGAATACGGCTTCCTCGAGACCCCGTACCGTAAAGTGACTGACGGTGTTGTAACCGACGAAATTCACTACCTGTCTGCTATCGAAGAAGGTAACTACGTTATCGCCCAGGCGAACACCAACCTGGACGAAGAAGGTCGCTTTGTTGATGACCTCGTTACCTGCCGTAGCAAAGGTGAATCCAGCTTGTTCAGCAACGACCAGGTTGACTACATGGACGTTTCCACCCAGCAGGTGGTTTCCGTCGGTGCGTCCCTGATCCCGTTCCTGGAACACGATGACGCCAACCGTGCATTGATGGGTGCGAACATGCAACGTCAGGCGGTTCCGACTCTGCGCGCTGATAAGCCGCTGGTTGGTACCGGTATGGAACGTGCTGTTGCCGTTGACTCCGGTGTAACTGCAGTTGCTAAACGTGGCGGTACCGTTCAGTACGTGGATGCATCCCGTATCGTTATCAAAGTTAACGAAGACGAGATGTACCCAGGCGAAGCGGGTATCGACATCTACAACCTGACCAAATACACCCGTTCTAACCAGAACACCTGTATCAACCAGATGCCTTGCGTATCTCTGGGTGAGCCAGTTGAGCGCGGCGACGTGCTGGCAGACGGTCCGTCCACCGACCTCGGTGAACTGGCGCTCGGTCAGAACATGCGCGTAGCGTTCATGCCGTGGAACGGTTACAACTTCGAAGACTCCATCCTCGTCTCCGAGCGTGTGGTTCAGGAAGATCGTTTCACCACTATTCACATCCAGGAACTGGCCTGTGTCTCCCGTGACACCAAGCTGGGGCCAGAAGAGATCACCGCTGACATCCCTAACGTGGGTGAAGCTGCGCTCTCCAAACTGGATGAATCCGGTATCGTTTACATCGGTGCGGAAGTGACCGGCGGCGACATTCTGGTTGGTAAGGTAACGCCGAAAGGTGAAACCCAGCTGACGCCAGAAGAGAAACTGCTGCGCGCGATCTTCGGTGAGAAAGCGTCTGACGTTAAAGACTCTTCTCTGCGCGTACCGAACGGTGTTTCCGGTACGGTTATCGACGTACAGGTCTTTACTCGCGATGGCGTAGAAAAAGACAAACGTGCGCTGGAAATCGAAGAGATGCAGCTGAAGCAGGCTAAGAAAGACCTGTCTGAAGAGCTGCAGATCCTTGAAGCTGGCCTGTTTGGTCGTATCTACGCGGTGCTGGTTTCCGGTGGTGTTGAAGCTGAGAAGCTCGACAAGCTGCCGCGTGACCGCTGGCTGGAACTGGGCCTGGCCGACGAAGAGAAACAAAATCAGCTGGAACAGCTGGCTGAGCAGTATGACGAACTGAAACACGAGTTCGAGAAGAAACTCGAAGCGAAACGCCGCAAAATCACTCAGGGCGACGATCTGGCACCGGGCGTGCTGAAGATTGTTAAGGTTTATCTGGCCGTTAAACGTCAGATCCAGCCTGGTGATAAGATGGCGGGTCGTCACGGTAACAAGGGTGTTATCTCTAAGATCAACCCGATCGAAGATATGCCTTACGATGAAAACGGCACGCCGGTAGACATCGTACTGAACCCACTGGGCGTACCGTCTCGTATGAACATCGGTCAGATCCTTGAAACCCACCTGGGTATGGCTGCGAAAGGTATCGGCGACAAGATTAACGCCATGCTGAAACAGCAGCAGGAAGTCGCGAAACTGCGCGAATTCATCCAGCGTGCGTACGATCTGGGTACCGACGTTTGCCAGAAAGTCGACCTGAACACCTTCAGCGATGAAGAAGTGATGCGTCTGGCTGAAAACCTGCGTAAGGGTATGCCAATCGCAACGCCTGTCTTCGATGGTGCGAAAGAGTCTGAAATCAAGGAACTGTTACAGCTGGGTGGCCTGCCAAGTTCTGGCCAGATCACTCTGTTCGACGGTCGTACCGGTGAGCAGTTCGAGCGCCAGGTAACCGTTGGCTACATGTACATGCTGAAACTGAACCACCTGGTTGATGACAAGATGCACGCGCGTTCTACCGGTTCTTACAGCCTGGTTACTCAGCAGCCGCTGGGTGGTAAGGCGCAGTTCGGTGGTCAGCGCTTCGGGGAGATGGAAGTGTGGGCGCTTGAAGCATATGGCGCAGCATACACCCTGCAGGAAATGCTCACCGTTAAGTCTGATGACGTGAACGGTCGTACCAAGATGTATAAAAACATCGTGGACGGCAACCATCAGATGGAGCCGGGCATGCCAGAGTCCTTCAACGTACTGTTGAAAGAAATTCGTTCGCTGGGTATCAACATCGAACTGGAAGACGAGTAACTCTCGCTCAAACAGGTCACTGGTGTCGGGGTAACTCCCGACACCAGATTGTGCTAACTCCGACGGGAGCAAATCCGTGAAAGACTTATTAAAGTTTCTGAAAGCGCAAACTAAAACCGAAGAGTTTGATGCGATCAAAATTGCTCTGGCCTCGCCAGACATGATCCGTTCATGGTCTTTCGGTGAAGTTAAAAAGCCGGAAACCATCAACTACCGTACGTTCAAACCTGAGCGTGACGGCCTTTTCTGTGCGCGTATTTTCGGGCCAGTAAAAGATTACGAGTGCCTGTGCGGTAAGTACAAGCGCCTGAAACACCGTGGTGTGATCTGTGAGAAGTGCGGCGTTGAAGTGACCCAGACTAAAGTGCGTCGTGAGCGCATGGGCCACATCGAGCTGGCGTCTCCGACTGCCCACATCTGGTTCCTGAAATCTCTGCCGTCCCGTATCGGCCTGCTGCTCGATATGCCACTGCGCGATATCGAACGTGTTCTTTACTTCGAATCCTATGTGGTTATCGAAGGCGGCATGACCAATCTGGAACGTAACCAGATCCTGACCGAAGAGCAGTATCTGGACGCGCTGGAAGAGTTCGGTGACGAATTCGACGCGAAGATGGGTGCGGAAGCGATCCAGGCCCTGCTGAAGAGCATGGATCTGGAGCAAGAGTGCGAGCAGCTGCGTGAAGAGCTGAACGAAACCAACTCCGAAACCAAGCGTAAAAAGCTGACCAAGCGTATCAAACTGCTGGAAGCGTTCGTTCAGTCTGGTAACAAACCAGAGTGGATGATCCTGACCGTTCTGCCGGTTCTGCCGCCAGATCTGCGTCCGCTGGTTCCGCTGGATGGTGGTCGTTTCGCGACGTCTGACCTGAACGATCTCTATCGTCGCGTCATTAACCGTAACAACCGTCTGAAACGTCTGCTGGATCTGGCTGCGCCAGATATCATCGTACGCAACGAAAAACGTATGCTGCAGGAAGCGGTAGATGCCCTGCTGGATAACGGTCGTCGCGGTCGTGCGATCACCGGTTCTAACAAACGTCCTCTGAAATCTTTGGCCGACATGATCAAAGGTAAGCAGGGTCGTTTCCGTCAGAACCTGCTCGGTAAGCGTGTTGACTACTCCGGTCGTTCTGTAATCACCGTAGGTCCATACCTGCGTCTGCATCAGTGCGGTCTGCCGAAGAAAATGGCGCTGGAGCTGTTCAAACCGTTCATCTACGGCAAGCTGGAACTGCGTGGCCTCGCCACCACCATCAAAGCCGCTAAGAAAATGGTTGAGCGTGAAGAAGCTGTCGTTTGGGATATCCTGGACGAAGTGATCCGCGAACACCCGGTACTGCTGAACCGTGCACCAACCCTGCACCGTCTGGGTATCCAGGCATTTGAGCCAGTACTGATCGAAGGTAAAGCTATCCAGCTGCACCCGCTGGTTTGTGCGGCCTATAACGCCGACTTCGATGGTGACCAGATGGCTGTTCACGTACCGCTGACGCTGGAAGCCCAGCTCGAAGCGCGTGCGCTGATGATGTCTACTAACAACATCCTGTCTCCAGCGAACGGTGAACCTATCATCGTTCCTTCTCAGGACGTTGTACTGGGTCTGTACTACATGACCCGTGACTGTGTTAACGCCAAAGGCGAAGGCATGGTGCTGACTGGCCCGAAAGAAGCTGAGCGTATTTATCGCGCTGGCCTGGCATCTCTGCATGCGCGCGTTAAAGTGCGTATCACCGAATATGAAAAAGATGAAAACGGCGAATTCGTTGCGAAAACCAGCCTGAAAGACACGACCATTGGCCGTGCCATTCTGTGGATGATCGTACCGAAAGGTCTGCCTTTCTCCATCGTCAACCAGGCGCTGGGTAAGAAAGCGATCTCCAAAATGCTGAACACCTGTTACCGCATTCTGGGTCTGAAGCCGACCGTTATCTTCGCTGACCAGACAATGTACACCGGCTTTGCTTATGCAGCGCGTTCAGGTGCATCTGTTGGTATTGATGACATGGTCATCCCAGAGAAGAAACACGAGATCATCTCTGAAGCGGAAGCTGAAGTTGCTGAGATCCAGGAGCAGTTCCAGTCTGGTCTGGTAACCGCAGGCGAACGCTATAACAAAGTTATCGATATCTGGGCAGCGGCGAACGATCGTGTATCCAAAGCGATGATGGACAACCTGCAGACTGAAACGGTAATCAACCGTGAAGGTAAAGAAGAGCAGCAGGTCTCCTTCAACAGCATCTACATGATGGCCGACTCCGGTGCGCGTGGTTCTGCAGCACAGATTCGTCAGCTGGCAGGTATGCGTGGTCTGATGGCGAAGCCAGATGGCTCCATCATCGAAACGCCAATCACCGCGAACTTCCGTGAAGGTCTGAACGTACTCCAGTACTTCATCTCCACGCACGGTGCGCGTAAAGGTCTGGCGGATACCGCACTGAAAACAGCTAACTCCGGTTATCTGACGCGTCGTCTGGTAGACGTTGCGCAGGACCTGGTTGTTACCGAAGACGATTGTGGCACCCTCGAAGGTATCACCATGACCCCGGTTATCGAGGGTGGTGATGTTAAAGAGCCGCTGCGCGATCGCGTACTGGGTCGTGTGACCGCGGAAGACGTTCTGAAGCCGGGCACTGCAGACATTCTGGTTCCACGTAACACCCTGCTGAACGAGCAGTGGTGTGATCTGCTGGAAGTGAACTCTGTTGACTCCGTGAAAGTACGTTCCGTTGTATCCTGTGACACCGACTTTGGTGTATGTGCGCACTGCTATGGTCGTGACCTGGCGCGTGGCCACATCATCAACAAAGGTGAAGCAATCGGTGTTATCGCGGCACAGTCCATCGGTGAACCGGGTACACAGCTGACGATGCGTACGTTCCACATCGGTGGTGCGGCATCTCGTGCGGCTGCTGAATCCAGCATCCAGGTGAAAAACAAAGGTAGCATCAAGCTCAGCAACGCGAAGTCGGTTGTGAACTCCAGCGGTAAACTGGTTATCACGTCCCGTAACACCGAGCTGAAACTGATCGACGAATTCGGTCGTACCAAAGAGAGCTATAAAGTGCCTTACGGTGCGGTAATGGCGAAAGGCGACGGCGAGCAGGTTGCAGGCGGCGAAACCGTAGCAAACTGGGATCCGCACACCATGCCGGTTATCACCGAAGTGGCGGGCTTCATTCGCTTTACCGATATGATCGACGGCCAGACGATTACTCGTCAGACCGACGAACTGACCGGTCTCTCTTCCCTGGTGGTTCTGGACTCTGCAGAACGTACCGCGGGTGGTAAAGATCTGCGTCCAGCACTGAAAATCGTTGATGCTAACGGCAACGACGTTCTGATCCCAGGCACCGATATGCCGGCTCAGTACTTCCTGCCAGGTAAAGCGATTGTCCAGCTGGAAGACGGTATTCAGATCGGCGCGGGTGATGCTCTGGCGCGTATTCCTCAGGAATCCAGCGGTACCAAAGATATCACCGGTGGTCTGCCGCGCGTTGCGGACCTGTTCGAAGCACGTCGTCCGAAAGAGCCGGCAATCCTGGCTGAAATCAGCGGTATTATTTCCTTCGGTAAAGAGACCAAAGGGAAGCGCCGTCTGGTGATCACGCCGCTGGATGGCAGCGATCCGTACGAAGAGATGATTCCAAAATGGCGTCAGCTCAACGTGTTTGAAGGTGAACGTGTAGAACGTGGTGACGTGGTTTCCGACGGTCCGGAAGCACCGCACGACATTCTGCGTCTTCGTGGCGTACACGCGGTAACGCGTTACATCACCAACGAAGTACAGGACGTTTACCGTCTGCAAGGCGTTAAGATCAACGATAAGCACATCGAAGTTATCGTTCGTCAGATGCTGCGTAAAGCCACCATCGTGAATGCCGGTAGCTCCGACTTCCTCGAAGGTGAGCAGGTTGAATACTCTCGCGTTAAGATTGCTAACCGCGATCTGGAAGCGAACGGCAAACTCAGTGCGACCTACGCACGCGATCTGCTGGGTATCACCAAAGCGTCTCTGGCAACCGAGTCCTTCATCTCCGCGGCATCGTTCCAGGAGACCACTCGTGTGCTTACCGAAGCAGCCGTTGCGGGCAAACGCGACGAACTGCGCGGTCTGAAAGAGAACGTTATCGTGGGTCGTCTGATCCCGGCGGGTACCGGTTATGCCTACCACCAGGATCGTATGCGCCGTCGCGCAGCGGGCGAAATCCCTGCTGCACCGCAGGTAACTGCTGAAGATGCCTCTGCCAGCCTGGCAGAGCTGCTGAACGCAGGCCTGGGCGGTTCTGACAACGAGTAATCGTTAAGTCAGCCCATTAAAAAACCCGCTTCGGCGGGTTTTTTTTTGTCTGATGTACGGCAGTCTGGTGCGGTTGTTGCCGGGTGGCGCTACGCTTACCCGGCCTACGGTTCGGTGTTAGTTCACCAGCGGCAAACGGCGATACAGCTCGATCATATCCCCGGCCAGATCCTGAATTACCATCGCGTTCATCAGGTGATCCTGCGAGTGAACGGTGATCAGATTTACCGGCAGCTTGCCGGTGCCTTCATCAAGACCAATCAATTTAGTCTGGATGGAATGCGCCTGTTTGACGAACTCCCGTGACTCTTCCATCGCTTTTTCAGCCTCGGCAAAATCACCTTTTCGCGCCATCTGCAGCGCGGTTAATGCTGAGCTACGGGCTGCACCGGCATTCACCAGCAGTTCCATAATAATCGTTTCTAAATCTTCCATGGCTCACTCCAGCAGTTTAAGGGCTTTTTCCAGTACGGCATCACCTTTCATCATGCCGTAATCCATCATGTCGATAACCGCGACCTTCTTACCCAGCGGTTCCGCCTGGGCCTGAAGATTATTCAGTTCATATTTGACCTGCGGGCCAAGCAACACAATGTCGGCTGCGGCGATTTCATCTTTAAACTCAGCAACCGGTACGGCTTTAATAGTTACGTCGACCCCTTTTTTCTGTGCGGCGTCTTTCATGCGTTGAACCAGCATGCTGGTGGACATTCCCGCTGCACAGCATAAAACGATGTTCTTCATAGTCAGCCCCAATGTACATGTGTTTATTGATAATTATCCCGCACTGTCCGTTACGACAACCGCATTACCGCGATTGTGTGTGAAGCATCACAAAGAAACCTGCATTTTCTGAAACCGGTTACAACTGTTACAGAATGGGGAAGGCAGGGCGAAACGAGGAAGAAGCTTTCCGCCCTGGTCAGCATCCTCTGCTGACGAAACAAGCGTAAAAATCCGGGCGCGTTACAGCAACGGCCCGTTGATGAGGTTACGTGACGCCTCGTAATAACTTCACCGGATTACCGTTTTTTTCAGCCTGATTGCGAGGCGCGTCCCAGCCAGCTGTCCCAGTCTTTCCAGACCGGCTGCAATCCCTGCAGACTGAGCGCCTCGGCGACAGCCTCCGGGCGACGGTTGTCGTGCGGCGCAAACTGCTCCAGCTCGGGATGATCATCGGCATAGCCGCCGGGCTGGGTTTTTGAAAAGGCGCTGACGTTATTAATCGCCAGAGGAATGACGCGATCGCGAAACGCGGGGGATTCCCGGGTGGAGAGCGACAGCTCCACCTCCGGTGCCAGCAGACGAAACGCGCAGATAGTCTGCACCAGCTGGCGTTCATCCATGATCGACGCGGGCTGGATCCCGCCGGCGCAGGGGCGCAGCCGGGGAAAAGAGATTGAATACCGGCTCTGCCAGTAGTGCTGCTGCAGCCACAGCAGATGTTCCGCCACCATAAAGTTATCGACGCGCCAGCTGTCGGAAAGCCCGGTTAGCGCCCCGAGGCCGATCTTATCGATCCCGGCGCGTCCCAGCCGATCCGGGGTCTCCAGCCGCCAGAAGAAATCCTGCTTTTTACCTTTCAGATGGTGCTGGGCGTATACCGTTTCATGGTAGGTCTCCTGATAGACCAGTACGCCGTCCAGCCCTAGCGTTTTCAGTTCGCCATATTCTGCTTCTGACAGCGGTTGTACTTCCATCTGCAACGAGGCGAACTGGCGGCGAATCGCCGGGATATGGCGGCGAAAATAGTCCATTCCGACCTTGGTCTGGTGCTCACCGGTGACCAGCAGCAGGTGCTCAAACCCCATCTCGCGGATCGCAGCGCACTCCCGGGCAATTTCGTTTTCATCCAGCGTTTTGCGCTTGATGTGGTTGCTCATGGAGAAGCCGCAGTAGGTGCAGTCGTTCGCGCAGAGGTTGGAGAGATAGAGCGGAACATAAAAGCTCACCGTGTTACCAAAGCGCTGGCGGGTCAGCCGCTGGGCTCGCTGCGCCATCGGCTCCAGATAGCCACTGGCGGCGGGGGAGAGCAGGGCCATCATATCTTCGCGGGTAAGCTGGCGGGCGTTTAACGCGCGCTCCACATCCGCAGGCGTTTTACTGTTGATGCGCAGGCGAATATCGTCCCAGTCGAGCTGGCGCCAGCGATCGGTAAAGGTTTTCATGATAACGCCTCCAGAAAGCCGGTTAACGGGCTGGTGGCATGGGCTTCAACGCTCCGGGCGCCGGGGCCAGACTGCCGTGCCAGCACGCCAGCCTCCACCGCCAGACGAAACGCCCGCGCCATCATCACCGGATCGTCCGCGACCGCAATGGCAGTGTTGACCAGTACGGCGTCGGCACCCATCTCCAGCGCCTGCGCGGCGTGGCTGGGTACGCCGATCCCGGCATCGACGATCACCGGCACGGTCGCCTGCTGAATAATGATCTCCAGCATCGCGCGGGTTTCCAGCCCCTGATTGGAGCCTATCGGTGCCCCGAGCGGCATCACTGCCGCACAGCCTGCCTCTTCGAGCCGTTTGCACAGCACCGGATCGGCGCCGCAGTAGGGCAGCACGGTGAACCCCTCTTTCACCAGCATCTCTGCCGCCTTTAGCGTCTCGATGGGATCGGGCAGCAGCCAGCGAGCGTCGGGATGAATCTCCAGTTTGAGCCAGTGCGTTCCCAGCGCCTCGCGCGCCAGTCGGGCCGCGAATAGCGCCTCTTCCGCGGTTTTGGCGCCGGAGGTATTGGGCAGCAGGCTGACGCCCGCCTCCAGCAGCGGCGCCAGAATGGCGTCGTTGTGATTACGCAGATCGACCCGCTTCATGGCCAGCGTCACCAGCTGGCTGCCGCTCTCCCGGATCGCGTCCACCATCAACTGCGGCGAGGCGAATTTTCCCGTGCCGGTAAACAGATGTGAATCAAAGGTTTTATCAGCAATACGTAACATCTCAGCCTCCGGCAATCACCTGAAAGAGCAGGATCTGATCGCCTTCGCGCACCTGCTGTTTTTCCCACTGCTCGCGCGGCAGGATCTGTTGATTCAGGGCCAGCGCGACCCCGGGTTTTAACTGGCATAGCTGGGAGAGCAGGGTGGCGACGGTCAATCCCTCCACGCACTGCATCGGTTCGTCATTAAACAGGATCCGCATGCCGCCCTCCACACACCTGGCATCCGCTGGCGTGCTGCAAAGCCAGCTGCCGCCAGCTTCCCGCCCGGGCGTCGAACAGGCGTAGCGTATTGCGCGTGGCCTCGATGCCGCTGAGCAGCTTGATCGCCTCCAGCGCCTGCAGGGTGCCCATCACGCCAACCACCGGCCCGACAATACCCGCGGTGCGGCAGTTACGCTGCGGCTCTTCATCATCCGGCCACAGGCAGCGGTAGCAGCCCTGGGTCCAGGGGGGCGTGAGCACCATCATCTGTCCGCCAAAGCCCACGGCGCTGGCGGTGATAAGTGGCGTATTGAGCATCACACAGGCGGCATTGATCGCCTGACGGGTAGCCATGTTATCGGTGCAGTCCAGCACCACGTCGGCGCGAGCAATCTCCTCCTGCAGCGCGCTGCCTGCCAGGCGGGTCTGCAGGGCGATCAGCCGGATGTCGGGATTAAGCTGCTGCAGGCGACGCTCTGTCACCTGCGCTTTTGGCTGGGCGATATCGTCGGTGGTAAAGAGGATCTGGCGCTGCAAATTACTCAGATGCACCTCATCATTGTCGGCCAGCACCAGGGTGCCGATCCCGGCGCCGGCCAGGTAGAGCGCCGCCGGGGCGCCTAACCCGCCCAGGCCGACCACCAGCACCCGGCTGGCGAGCAGCTTTTGCTGCCCGTCGATGGCGATATCTTCCAGCAGGATCTGGCGGCTGTAGCGCATAAAGTCACGGTCATTCATCGCCCGCCCCCGCCAGTTGCAATAGCTGTGTTGTCGCCGCCTGCCAGTCGTCGGCCTGAGTAATGGCGCTCACCACCGCGATGCTCCCTACACCGGTCGCCAGAACCGCGGGCGCGCGTTCGAGACTGATACCGCCGATGGCGACGGTGGGGTAATCCCCGAGCCGGTCGATATGGCGGGCCAGCTGTTCCAGCCCCTGCGGGGCCGATGGCATCTGCTTGGTTTGGGTCGGGAAAACGTGCCCCAGCGCGATGTAGGAGGGACGCGCCGCCAGCGCCACGTCGATCTCCATATCGTCGTGGGTCGACACGCCGAGACGCAACCCGGCAGCCCGAATGGCCTCAAGCTCGGTGGTCTCCAGATCCTCCTGGCCCAGATGGACACCGTAAGCCTGGTGCTTGATCGCCAGGCGCCAGTAGTCATTGATAAATAGGCGGGCGTCGTAGCGACGCCCCAGAGCAATGGCCGTGATGACGTCGGTTTCTACCTCATCGTCCTGTTTATCTTTAATGCGCAGCTGGATCGTCTTTACGCCCGCAGCGAGCAGGCGTTCGATCCACGCCACGCTGTCGACCACCGGATAGAGCCCCAGATGAAAGGGCACCGGCGGAAAGTTGGGTTGATACATTACGCCTCCTCTTTTTTGAGGTAGATTTCGCCGCCCCGGGCGCGGAAGGTTTCCGACATATCGGCCATGCCCACTTCGATGGTCTGCGCGGCGGCGTAGTCACGTACCTCCTGGCTGATTTTCATCGAGCAGAATTTTGGCCCGCACATGGAGCAGAAGTGCGCCACTTTGCCGGACTCCTGCGGCAGGGTTTCGTCGTGGTAGGCGCGGGCGGTGAACGGGTCGAGGGCGAGGTTGAACTGATCTTCCCAGCGGAACTCGAAGCGCGCTTTTGACATGGCGTTATCGCGGATCTGCGCCCCCGGATGGCCCTTCGCCAGATCGGCAGCGTGGGCGGCAATTTTGTAGGTGATCAGCCCCTGCTTTACATCCTCTTTGTTTGGCAGGCCGAGGTGCTCTTTCGGCGTGACGTAGCAGAGCATGGCGCAGCCGAACCAGCCGATCATCGCCGCGCCAATCCCCGAGGTGAAGTGGTCATAACCCGGTGCGATATCGGTGGTCAACGGCCCCAGGGTATAGAACGGCGCTTCGTGGCAGTGCTCCAGCTCTTCGGTCATGTTGCGGCGGATTATCTGCATCGGCACGTGGCCCGGGCCTTCGATCATCACCTGCACGTCATACTCCCAGGCGATTTTGGTCAGCTCGCCCAGGGTGTGCAGCTCGGCAAACTGCGCCTCGTCGTTGGCATCGCGAATGGAGCCCGGACGCAGGCCATCGCCCAGCGACAGCGACACGTCGTACGCGGCGCAGATCTCGCAGATTTCGCGGAAGTGTTCATAGAGGAAGTTTTCCCGATGGTGGGAGAGGCACCATTTCGCCATGATTGAACCGCCGCGGGAGACGATACCGGTCAGGCGCTTAGCCGTCATCGGCACGTAGCGCAGCAGCACGCCGGCGTGGATGGTGAAGTAGTCGACGCCTTGCTCGGCCTGCTCCAGCAGGGTATCCCGGAAGGCCTCCCAGGTGAGATCTTCGGCGATGCCGTTCACTTTCTCCAGCGCCTGGTAGATGGGCACCGTACCAATGGGCACCGGGCTGTTACGCAGGATCCACTCGCGGGTTTCGTGAATATAGCGCCCGGTAGAGAGGTCCATCACCGTGTCCGCGCCCCAGCGGGTCGACCAGACCAGTTTCTCCACCTCCTCTTCGATAGACGAGGTGACCGCTGAGTTACCGATGTTGGCATTCACTTTCACCAGGAAGTTACGGCCGATAATCATCGGCTCCGACTCCGGATGGTTAATGTTGGCCGGGATAATGGCGCGCCCGGCAGCGACTTCGTCACGGACAAACTCCGGGGTGATGTTCTCCGGCAGGCGGGCACCAAACCCTTCGCCCGGATGCTGGTGGCGCAGCACGTCGGTACGGATGCGCTCGCGGCCCATGTTTTCGCGAATGGCGATAAACTCCATCTCCGGGGTTACGATCCCCTGACGGGCGTAGTGCAGCTGGGTGACGCATTTGCCCGCTCTGGCACGTTTCGGCGTAAGAAGGCCGGTGAAGCGCAGCTCGTCCAGACCATCATCGGCCAGGCGCTCCCGGGTGTAAGCTGAGCTTTGTTCGGTTAGCGCTTCGCAATCGTTACGTGCGTCAATCCAGGGTTGGCGCAGTTTCGCCAGCCCCTGCTGCACGTTGATGGTTATCGCCGGATCGCCGTACGGGCCGGACGTGTCGTAGACCGGCACTGCTTCGTTCTCTTCAAACTGGGGAGCCTCTTTGCTGCCGCCGACGAGCGTCGGACTGAGCTGGATCTCGCGCATGGGCACGCGAATATCCTCCCGGGAGCCGGTCAGATAGATGCGTTTTGAGTTAGGGAAAGCGGTGCCTTCCAGGGTGTCGATAAAGTGTTGGGCTTGTGCGCGCTGTTCGCGGCGGGTCAATTTTGTGGCAGACATAGCTCGTTCCAGAAAGTGAGGAAGTGGCTTGTCAGACGACGGATGAAGCAAGAGAGGATCGCCCGGCGGCGATACATGAACAGATTGACTCTTGTTCCCTTCGCAGGTTTTAACCTGATCAGGTTCCGCGGATCCCGAATTAACGGTCTCAGCCCGGCTTTCGCACTGGGCACTCCGACAAGAATGTGCTCCCCTACAGCGGGAGCAGTAAATGTAAATTACGCGTTAACGATAAATAACTCAAGCCGGTCGGGCGACGTTATCTTCGTTACTCGCTTTCAAATTGTGATCCAGCGCAAGGGCGATCAGGTTGTCTTCCAGCGTAAACCGCTGCTCCAGCGCCTCGCCGATATCAGAGAGGGCCTGCTGAAATTCCAGATAATTATCCTGATCGATGGCATTCTCGAGCGTGGAGTCGTAATAATCCATGATTTGCTGGGTATTGGCTTCCAGCAGAGGATAGAGTTTGGTGGCCGCTAAAAACGGGCTGTTACCTTCCATTTCACCGATAATACGCTCATAAATATTGAAATGGCCGTTAGAAAGGTAATCGACCAGGCTCTGACAGAAATCGTCCAGCGCTTTTTCGTTCAGGCGCATATAGGACTCTTTGCCCGGTTTAATGCCAACAAGGTTGTAGTAGGCAACAAGCAGATGTTTCCGCACGTGCAGCCAGCGATCGACCAGGTTGTTACATCCGCCAACGCGTTCTGTCAGGTTTTCTAGCTGGTTTAGCATGTTTGACTCCGCAAGGTTAAGATTAAATTCTGCCCGCCCAAAATGTAATAGTATTGTTACCAACATGCCTGTGAAGCAAAGGTAGTGCAATAGATATGGATCGTATAATTGAAAAATCGGATCGCGGCTGGTGGTTAGTCAGCCATGAACAAAAATTATGGTTGCCCGGTGGTGAATTACCACATGGCGAGGCCGGAAATTTCGATCTTGCGGGTCAACCCGCACTTAATATCGGGGAGTGGCAGGGCGATCCTGTGTGGTTGATCCAACAAAATCGCCGTCACGATATGGGATCGGTACGCCAGGTGCTCGATCTCGATGTGGGTCTGTTCCAGCTGGCCGGGCGTGCTGTGCAGTTGGCCGAGTTTTATCGCTCGCATAAATACTGCGGCTACTGTGGTCACACCATGCACCCAAGCAAAACCGAGTGGGCCATGCTCTGCGGCCACTGCCGCGAACGTTACTACCCGCAAATCGCGCCGTGCATCATCGTCGCCATTCGTCGTGAAGAGACCATCCTGCTGGCGCAACACACGCGTCATCGTAACGGGGTGCATACCGTGCTGGCCGGGTTTGTCGAAGTGGGCGAAACGCTGGAGCAGGCTGTCGCCCGGGAAGTGATGGAAGAGAGCGGCATCAAGGTGAAGAACCTGCGCTATGTCACCTCCCAGCCCTGGCCGTTCCCGCAGTCGTTGATGACCGCTTTTATGGCCGAATATGACAGCGGCGAGATCGTCATCGACCCGAAAGAGCTGCTGTCAGCCGACTGGTATCGCTACGACGATTTACCGCTGCTCCCGCCGCCAGGCACCGTGGCGCGTCGCCTGATAGAAGATACCGTGGCAATGTGTCGGGCCGACTATGAATGACGTGATACACTGGGGACAAGACGCTTAAGGAACTGCAAAAATGACCGAACTGAAGAACGATCGTTATCTGCGTGCGCTGCTGCGCCAACCCGTTGATGTCACCCCGGTATGGATGATGCGCCAGGCGGGTCGCTATCTACCGGAATATAAAGCCACCCGGGCGCAGGCAGGCGATTTCATGTCCCTGTGCAAAAACGCGGAGCTGGCCTGTGAGGTAACGCTTCAGCCGCTGCGCCGCTACCCGCTGGACGCGGCGATCCTCTTCTCCGACATCCTGACCATCCCGGACGCGATGGGGCTTGGCCTGTACTTCGAAACCGGCGAAGGCCCGCGCTTTAGCTCGCCGATTAAGAGCAAAGCGGAGATCGACAACCTGCCTGTCCCGGACCCGGAGCAGGAACTCGGTTATGTGATGAACGCGGTGCGCACCATTCGCCGCGAGCTGAAAGGCGACGTGCCGCTGATTGGGTTCTCCGGCAGCCCGTGGACCCTGGCGACCTACATGGTCGAAGGGGGCAGCAGCAAAGCCTTTACCGTGATCAAGAAGATGATGTACGCCGATCCGCTGGCGCTCCATGCTCTGCTCGACAAGCTGGCGAAAAGCGTCACCCTCTATCTGAATGCCCAGATCAAAGCGGGCGCTCAGTCGGTGATGATCTTCGACACCTGGGGTGGGGTACTGACGGGTCGCGACTATCAGCAGTTCTCGCTCTACTACATGCATAAAATCGTTGATGGCCTGCTGCGTGAAAACGAAGGCCGTCGCGTGCCGGTAACGCTGTTCACCAAAGGCGGCGGCCAGTGGCTGGAGGCGATGGCAGAAACCGGCTGTGATGCGCTGGGCCTCGACTGGACCACCGATATTGCCGATGCCCGCCGCCGCGTGGGTGACAAAGTCGCCCTGCAAGGCAACATGGATCCGTCTATGCTGTATGCTCCGGCCGCCCGAATTGAAGATGAAGTCGCGACCATTTTGGCGGGCTTCGGTCAGGGCGAGGGCCATGTCTTTAACCTGGGGCACGGTATTCATCAGGATGTACCGCCAGAGCATGCAGGCGTGTTTGTGGAGGCGGTGCACCGACTTTCTGCCCAGTACCACCCGTAAGGAGTCGTTATGGATCTTGCGTCACTTCGCGCTCAACAACTTAAACTCGCTGCGTCTGTATCCCGTGAGGATCGTCTGGATAAAGACCCACCCTCGCTGATTGCGGGGGCCGATGTGGGGTTTGAGCAGGGGGGAGAGGTGACGCGGGCGGCGATAGTGCTGCTGACGTACCCCGACCTGGAACTGGTTGAGTATCAGGTGGCGCGGATCGCCACTACCATGCCGTATATCCCCGGCTTCCTCTCTTTTCGTGAATATCCCGCGCTGCTGGCGGCGTGGGATCAGCTCTCGCAAAGACCCGATCTGCTGTTCGTTGACGGGCATGGCATCTCCCACCCGCGCCGTCTCGGCGTCGCCAGCCATTTTGGGCTGCTGGTGGATGTCCCGACCATCGGCGTGGCGAAAAAACGCCTCTGCGGTAAGTTTGATCCCCTGTCGCCCGAACCCGGCGCGCTGGCACCGTTAATGGATAAAGGCGAACAGCTGGCGTGGGTCTGGCGCAGCAAAGCCCGGTGTAATCCACTGTTCGTCGCCACCGGCCATCGCGTCAGTACCGACACCGCGCTGGCGTGGGTGCAGCGCTGTATGCGGGGCTACCGGCTACCGGAGCCGACCCGCTGGGCCGATGCGGTAGCGTCCGGGCGTCCGGCGTTTGTTCGTTGGCAGGAAATTCAGCGCTGAATCAGGTAAACTGCGGCCAATTTTCGATTCGAGACATCATCATGTTACAAAACCCGATTCACCTGCGCCTTGAGAAGCTGGAAAGCTGGCAGCACGTCACATTTATGGCCTGTCTGTGCGAACGTATGTATCCGAACTATGCCATGTTCTGCAAGCAGACCGAATTTGGTGATGGTCAACTCTATCGTCGTATTCTCGATCTGGTGTGGGAAACGCTGACGGTTAAAGATGCGAAGGTAAACTTCGACTCCCAGCTCGATAAGCTGGAAGAGGCGATCCCGGTTGCCGATGACTATGATGTCTATGGCGTCTATCCGGCAATTGATGCCTGTGTAGCGCTAAGTGAACTGATTCACTCGCGTCTGAGTGGTGAAACGCTGGAACATGCCATCGAAGTCAGTAAGGCCTCTATTACTACCGTAGCGATGCTGGAGATGACCCAGGAAGGGCGTGAAATGACCGATGAAGAGCTCCGTCTGAACCCGGCCATTGAGCAGGAATGGGACATCCAGTGGGAAATTTTCCGTTTGCTGGCGGAGTGCGAAGAACGCGATATCGAGCTGATTAAAGGTCTACGCGCAGACTTGCGTGAGGCAGGCGAGAGTAACATTGGTATAAATCTTAACCAGTGAGACAACAAAACGTGATTTAACGCCTGTTTTGTCATGCCTCTACTCTTCCCTTCTGCCCCCCGTCTGGTCTACATTTGGGGGGCGAAAAAAAGTGGCTATCGGTGCGTGTATGCAGGAGAGTGCTTTTTTGGCATTTTCGTCGCACTCGATGCTTAGCAAGCGATAAACACATTGAAAGGATAACTTATGAACAAGACTCAACTGATTGATGTAATTGCGGACAAAGCTGACCTGTCTAAAGTACAGGCTAAAGCTGCTCTGGAATCCACCCTGGCTGCAATTACTGAGTCTCTGAAAGAAGGCGATGCTGTACAACTGGTAGGTTTCGGTACCTTCAAAGTGAACCACCGCGCTGAGCGTACTGGCCGCAACCCGCAGACCGGTAACGAAATCAAAATCGCTGCAGCTAACGTGCCAGCATTTGTTTCTGGCAAAGCACTGAAAGACGCAGTTAAGTAAGCCGCGTAGCAGTGAACAGTTTTATCGAGGGGGCGGTTTCGCCCCTTTTGTCTGTCTGGCGCCAGGTGACGGTGCTGGCAGGCATATTTGTATTAACCGCCTGTAGCCATGACTCCTCCCTGCCGCCTTTTACCGCCAGCGGCTACGCTGACGATCAGGGCGCGGTACGCGTCTGGCGTAAAGATTCAGATGACGAAGTGCATCTCCTCTCCGCGTTTAGCCCCTGGCACAGCGGCAGTACCACCACCAGTGAATATCGCTGGCAGGGCGATACGCTCGTCTGGATCGACGTAAACATCTACAGCAAAGTCCCCGAGCATGTGCGGGTACGCTTTGACGACCACGGTGAGCTGAGCTTTATGCAGCACGAAACCGGTGGCCTTAAACAGCAACTCTCTACCGATCAAATCGAGCTTTACCGCTACCGCGCCGCGCAGATTCGCCAGACCAGCGACGCGCTGCGACAGGGAAGGGTCGTGCTACATCAGGGGCGCTGGCATGTTGACGGCTCCGTGACAACGTGTGAAGGCCAGACCCTGAAGCCGGATCTCGATAGCTGGGCAACGGAACATATTGCACGCCGGCAGAGTCACTCCTCCATGGCAGTGAGCGTGGCGTGGCTGGAAGCGCCTGAAGGATCACAGCTGCTGCTGGTGGCGAACGAAGATTTTTGTACCTGGCAGCCGACAGAGAAGAGTTTCTGAAAATCCCCCTCCCTTGCGGGAGAGGGACTGGTGAAGGGGGGAGTTACTTCCCTTGCTCGCGCGCAATGGCGCGGTAACCAATATCGTTACGGCTGAAGCTACCGTTCCAGTGAATATCCGCCATCAGGGCATAGGCGCGTTGCTGCGCTTCTGCGACGGTGTTGCCCAGCGCCGTGGCGCACAGGACGCGGCCACCGTTAGTCAGCACGCGTTCGTCATCGGAGAGCTTAGTCCCCGCATGGAATACCTTCGCGCCTTCGATGGCTTCCAGCGGCAGGCCGTGGATCTCATCGCCGGTGTTGTAGTTGCCCGGATAACCGCCCGCCGCAATTACCACGCCCAGAGAAGCACGCTCATCCCACTCCGAGCGCTTTTCGTCCAGCTTGCCTTCGCAGGCCGCCAGGCACAGCTCCACCAGATCGGATTTCATGCGCAGCATGATTGGCTGCGTTTCTGGGTCGCCAAAGCGGCAGTTGAACTCGATAACCTTCGGGTTGCCCTGTTTGTCGATCATCAGGCCAGCATAGAGGAAACCAGTGTAGGTATTGCCTTCCGCCGCCATTCCTTTAACGGTAGGCCAGATGATGCGGTCCATGGTGCGCTGGTGAACTTCATCCGTCACCACAGGAGCAGGGGAGTAAGCCCCCATCCCGCCGGTATTCGGGCCGGTATCGGCATCGCCAACGCGCTTATGATCCTGGCTGGTGGCCATCGGCAGCACATGCTCGCCGTCGACCATGACGATAAAGCTCGCCTCTTCGCCATCAAGAAACTCTTCGATAACGATACGGTGGCCTGCATCACCAAAAGCGTTACCTGCCAGCATATCCTGAACGGCAGCTTCTGCTTCTTCGAGCGTCATCGCCACGATAACGCCTTTACCCGCTGCCAGACCGTCGGCTTTGATCACAATCGGCGCGCCTTTTTCACGTAAGTAGGCCAGCGCGGGCTCCACTTCGGTGAAGTTCTGATATTCCGCGGTCGGAATGTTGTGACGCGCGAGGAAATCTTTGGTGAAGGCTTTGGAGCCTTCGAGCTGCGCGGCGCCTTCGGTCGGGCCGAAGATGGTCAGGCCCGCGGCACGGAATGCGTCTACCACGCCAATGACCAGCGGCGCTTCCGGACCCACAATGGTCAGATCGATTTTTTCACTCTGGGCAAAGCTCAGCAGCGCCGGGATATCGGTTACGCCGATAGCGACGTTCTGCAGGGTAGGCTCCAGGGCGGTACCGGCGTTACCCGGTGCCACAAAGACGGTTTCAACCTGCGCAGACTGCGCCGCTTTCCACGCCAGGGCGTGCTCGCGCCCGCCGTTACCAATCACTAATACTTTCATTCTCTGCTCCGGGAATTAATGGCGGAAATGACGCATGTCGGTGAAGATCATCGCGATGCCATGTTCATCGGCGGCGGCAATGACTTCGTCGTCGCGGATTGAGCCGCCAGGCTGGATCACGCAGGTGATGCCCACTGCCGCAGCTGCATCGATACCGTCACGGAACGGGAAGAACGCGTCGGACGCCATGGCGGAGCCTTTAACTTCCAGACCTTCGTCGCCCGCTTTAATCCCGGCGATTTTCGCAGAGTAAACGCGGCTCATCTGGCCCGCGCCTATACCGATGGTCATGTTCTCTTTCGCATAGACGATGGCGTTGGATTTCACGAACTTCGCCACTTTCCAGCAGAACAGCGCGTCACGCAGCTCCTGCTCCGTAGGCTGACGTTTGGTGACGACACGCAGATCTTTCTCGCTGACCATGCCCAGGTCACGATCCTGAACCAGCAGGCCACCGTTCACACGCTTGAAGTCGAGACCCGGAACGCGTTCCGCCCACTGACCGCAGACCAGCACGCGCACGTTCTGTTTTGTCGCGGTGATTTTCAGGGCGTCTTCGGTGGCCGAAGGGGCAATAATCACTTCAACAAACTGACGGGAGATGATCGCCTGAGCGGTTTCGGCATCCAGCTCGCGGTTAAACGCGATAATGCCGCCAAACGCTGAGGTCGGGTCAGTTTTGTACGCACGATCGTAAGCATCCAGAATAGAGGTGCTTACCGCGACGCCGCATGGGTTCGCATGCTTCACGATAACGCAGGCGGGCTCGCTGAACTCTTTCACGCACTCCAGTGCCGCGTCGGTATCCGCAATGTTGTTATAGGAGAGTGCTTTACCCTGCACCTGCTGCGCAGTGGCAACGGAGGCTTCTTTTACCTCTTCTTCTATATAGAAGGCAGCCTGCTGGTGGCTGTTCTCGCCGTAGCGCATATCCTGCTTCTTAATGAAGTTGAGGTTTAAGGTGCGGGAGAAGCGACCAGAGGGATCTTTGCTTTCGCCATGGTAGGCAGGGACCAGACTACCGAAGTAGTTGGCGATCATGCTGTCGTAAGCGGCGGTATGTTCAAAGGCCTTAATGGCGAGGTCGAAACGGGTCTCGAGATTCAGTGAGCCTTCGTTGGCATCCATCTCTTTAATAATGGCGTCGTAGTCGCTGCTCTTTACGACGATGGCCACATCCTTATGGTTCTTGGCGGCGGAGCGCACCATGGTCGGCCCACCGATATCGATATTCTCTACCGCATCCTCCAGAGAGCAGCCTTCACGGGCAACGGTCTGGGCGAATGGATAAAGGTTAACAACCACCATGTCGATTGGCGCAATCCCGTGCTGATCCATAATGCCGTCATCCTGACCGCGACGTCCCAGAATGCCGCCGTGGACTTTCGGGTGCAGGGTTTTGACGCGTCCATCCATCATTTCCGGGAAGCCGGTGTAATCAGACACTTCGGTTACCGGCAGGCCTTTATCTGCTAACAGGCGAGCAGTACCGCCTGTGGACAGCAGCTCTACGCCACGTGCAGAAAGTGCCTGAGCGAATTCAACGATACCGGCTTTATCAGAAACACTGAGCAGAGCGCGGCGGATTGGACGACGTTGTTGCATGGTAAATCCCCTGGATTTGACGATTACAGAGAGCGTTAGGTGAATTTTCCCGATAAAAACTCAACTAACACACCTGGCGGGGCGCTTTATTTAGCGCGAGCATTTTAACGAAAACGTTTGCGCAACGCTCGCACATTTTCACTTTTTCGTCACGTTGTGGATAAGTCTGTGTGTAATCAGGTATAAGGCGGGCTTTTGCTGGGGAATGCAGCAGTCAGTCATTTTTATGTCATTTAAGGGTTGCGGGCGGCGGAGAACTCCCTATAATGCGCCTACACTGACACGGAACAACGGCAAGCAAGAAGCCGGGTATACGGGGTTCAGAGATGAATACCCGGCAGAGAAAAGAGCGAAATAATCGCTTGAATCTGAATGAGGAAAACGTAATATACGGGACCTCGCAACGGTGAGAGATAGCAGCGTAGCACTACTTTTTAATAATTTAGCAGACAATCTGAGTGGGTACTTAAAGTGAC